>NZ_VATL01000011.1:0-17767 GCF_005781065.1 Escherichia sp. E1130 | reverse complement strand
TTAATGGTGATGTCTTTTTCTGTCACCCAGCCACCGTTACGTTGTATCTGAACCAGCAGGCGGACTTCCGATGGATTCCTGTCCCCCTTTGAGGTGGTTTCCACCAGTGCCTGCACACCGAAGGTAAAGCGCAGACGGTCGATGTTTGCAGACGTGATGGTCCGGGTGATCGGCGTGTCGTATTTCACTTCCGTACCCAGTACCGTCTCGGAACCTGATGATTCAAATCCCTCCGGCGGTGACTGCTCCTGCTCACCTGCCCGGAACACCACCGTGACACCGGAGATGTTGGTATTTCCCTCACTGTCCAGCACCGGCGTACTGTTCAGCAGCACGCTTTTTAATCCATCCACCGGGCCTTCAATCGGCCCTTCGCTGATGGCATCAATCACACTCAGTAACTGCGTGGATTTCAGGTTGTCCTTCGCTTCGCGCGGGGTATGCCCCTTACTGCTTCCTTTACCCATTCCTCACGCTCCATAAACGACAAAACCGCCCGCAGGCGGTTTCACATAAAACATTTTGCATCAGCGACCAATCACCACAACCTGACCACCATCCCCTTCGTCTGCCGTGCTGATCTCCTGAGAAACCACACGTGACCCCACGCGCATTTCACCGTACAGAACGGGCAGAACATTGCCCTGGGCAACCATGTTATCCAGTGAGGAGAAATAGGTGTTCTGTTTACCGTTATCCGTGCTGGTCGCTGTGGGCGTCCGGGCTTTCGGTGCCAGCATCTGGGCCACACCACCCAGGATCATACTGGCCCCTGCTGCATACATACCCGATACAGCCGCGGCCCCCAGCCAGCCCACAGGGTTCCACCATGCCACCGCAATCAGCGCCGCACCCAGCACCGCCTGAAACACACCGCCACTTTTAGCTCCCGCCAGACGCGGCACGATATGGATCACGGCACCATTTGCCAGCGGCTCATTAAGACGGGCAGATAATTCATTTTCGCCTGCATCACGCCCGGCAATGCGCACCTGATACCAGCCCTCATTCAGTTTCTGGCGAAACGACGGAAGCTGCGTGGCCAGCGCCCGGATGGCTTCGGCCCCCGTTTTCACACGAAGGTCGATGCGGCGGCCAAATCGTTGTAAATCCCCGTAAAGGCAGATGCGTGCCATGCCCGGTGACGCCAGAGGGAGTGTGTGCGTCGCTGCCATTTGTCGGTATACCTCTCTCGTTTACTCAGTTGTTCAGGAATATGGTGCAGCAGCTCGCCGTCACCACAGTAAATGGCGGCATGATTCGGCACAGATGAACCAAAACAGCACAGCAGCACATCGCCCGGCTGCGCCGCTGACAACGGCACCTGATACAGCCCTGTGGCCTCCAGATTATCCAGATAGAGATTCTGACCGTTACGCCACCAGTCATCCTCACGATGAAAATCCGGCATCTCAATCCCCGCCAGATGATAAGCATCCCGGAACAGCGTGTAACAGTCCGTCACCCCGTGCTCAAAGCGCCGCCCGGTGAGATGCGGCACACAGCGGAACTTATGAATCGCCCCCCGGCAGACCAGCCACCACGGCAAATCACTCTGCACCTGCAGCCGCCGGTCGGCCTCACTCGGCCAGGGCAGACCACCGGGGTGGCTGTGGACCAGCGCCACAATCTCACCCTGCATTTCTGCCTGCAGCCAGTCCTCCGGCGACATCCGGAAATACTTCTCCGGCTCACCGGAGATATTCACGCAGGGAAAATATCTTTCCCCCTCCGGCGTTCTCACCACGAAGCCGCACGACTCCGCTGGCGCACATCGTCGGGCGTGCGCCAGAATCGCTGATTCTGTCTGTGTCATGGGATTACTGCGAAAGTTTGTTAATGGAAAGGAAGCCGCCAAAGTTGCCGACGTTATTGCGAAACTTACAACCACTCAGGCATTTGCTGCATTTATCCTTCGTGATATCGGACGTCGGCTGGTCATATTCATCAGCGACAGCCGGACCGTGATAACCGCACTCATCACCGCGATAGGTCCAGGTGCAGGTATTAGCCAGCATGATGCGCCCCGGAAAAACAGCACCATCCGTTTCCGTCGGTGTGGCCAACACAAAGGAGGCACTGACCGCGCTCAGTTCGCTGCACTGCTCGATGCGCCAGCGGCTGATCACCTCCTGCTCCGGATCGGCATCACTGTTTCCGTTGACGAAGTTCACCGCATCCAGAAAACGGGCGTAAACCTTACGCCTGACCACCGTTCCGCCGACCAGACTCTGCAAATCCTCCGCCATACCGGTGACCATGCCATACAGGTTAGAAACCGTCAGCGTGGGGCGCGTACTGGTGCCTTTGCCATTCAGTTCAAAACCACTCCCCTGAATGGGATACGCCAGATACTGCCGCCCCTGCCAGGTGACCGGCTCACCTTTTTCGTTCTGCTCATTACAGAAAAAATAACGTTCACCACCGACCTCTGTCAGATCGATTTCCCAGAGCACCACGCTGGCCGACTGCTCCGCACGGGTGCATTCATTCAGTGTTTCCTGCCGGATATCCTGCATCAGTTCACCACCTGTTTAAACTCTGCGCTGAACTCAACACGCAGCATACTGACCCGCGACGTCCATTTTGCGCAGATCACCTTTATCTGCCGCCAGTCATAAGGCGGCGTCCACAGAAAGGCTTTCCAGCCTCCGTGCTCTGCCAGAAACGATTCCAGCGCCGTGGCCTCCCAACGGGGGACAGAAATCGTCACGCTGTACGTTTTCAGGTTGGCATTCAGCCCGGCAGGCGCGCGCTGGGAGTAACCATCACCAAAGCGCACCTCCCTGACGGAAGGAGTCGAAGCCACATCCATACCCGGTTTCACTTTCCAGCGGAAGGTTTTCATCGTCCACCTCCGGAGAACAGACCACCATCACGCATCTGCCCGGTCACAACATCCATTGCCGCCTTACGGGCTACGTCATAAACCGCCTTCAGCGCCTGTGGCCCTATCTGACCGTTCGTGCCATCGTTGTTAATCACCACATGGTTATTCTGCTCAAACTTCCCGGACGCCTGCGACCGACTGTCCGCCATGCTGCCCGGTGTACCGACATAACCGCCGGTGGCATAGCCGCGCATCAGCCGGTAGAGATTCCCCACGCCAATCCGGCTGGTTGCCTCCTTCGTGAAGACAAATTCACCACGGTGAACAATCCCCGCTGGCTCATATTTGCCGCCGGTTCCCGTAAATCCTCCGGTCGCAAAATGGAATTTCGCCGCAGCTGCCTGAATGGCTGTACCACCTGACGCTGATGCGCCACCACTGGCAGCACCGCCAATGGCGCTGCTGATACTCCCGACAATCCCCACCATTGCCTGCTTAAGCAAAATTTCTGTCATCATGGACAGCACGGATCGGGTGAAGCTGCGCCAGTTCTGTTCACTGCCGGTCAGCATCGCCGCCATATTCTGTGCAATACCATCAAAGGTCTGCGTGGCTGCACTTTTAACCTGCGACATACTGTCCGTGGCGCTCTCTTCCCACTCACTCCAGCCTGACTTGAGGCCTGCCATCCAGCTCCCGCGAAGCTGGTCTTCAGCTGCCCAGGTCTTTTTCTGCTCTGACATGACGTTATTCAGCGCCAGCGGATTATCGCCATACTGTTCCTTCAGACGCTGTTCCGTGGCTTCCCGCGCTGCCTGCCGGTCAGTCAGCCCCCGGTTTTTCGCATCAATGGCTGCCCGTTTTGCCCGTTGTTGCTGTGCGAACTTATCCGCCTGCTGCGCCAGCGCATTCAGGTGCTCCTGATACGTAACCTTATCGCCAAGTGCAGCCAGCTGGCGTTTGTACTCCAGCGTCTCGTCTTTATGCGCCAGCAGGGATTTCTCCTGTGCGGACAGCTGGCGACGTTGTGCCGCCTCCTCCAGTACCGCGAACTGACTTTCTGCCTTCCACAAATCCCGGCGCTGCTGGCTGATTTTCTCATTCGCTCCGGCATGCTTCTCCAGCGTCCGGAGTTCTGCCTGAAGCGTCAGCAGGGCGGCATGAGCACTGTCTTCCTGACGCTCTCCTGCAGACACCTTCACGCCGGACTGCTTCGGCTTTTTCAGTGTCGCTTCATAGTCCTTTTTCGCCGCCGCCATCAGCGTGTTGTAATCTGCCTGCAGGATTTTTCCGTCTTTCAGGGCCTTATTCAGTTCTTCCTGACGGGCGGTATATTTCTCCAGCGGCGTCTGCAGCCGTTCGTAAGCCTTCTGCGCCTCTTCGGTATATTTCAGCCGTGACGCTTCGGTATCGCTCTGCTGCTGCGCATTTTTGTCCTGTTGAGTCTGCTGCTCAGCCTTCTTTCGGGCGGCTTCAAGCGCAAGACGGGCCTTTTCACGATCATCCCAGTAACGCGCCCGCGCTTCATCGTTAACAAAATAATCATCCTTGCGCAGATTCCAGATGTCGTCTGCTTTCTTAAACGCAGCCTCTGCCTTAATCAGCATCTCCTGCGCGGTATCAGGACGACCAATATCCAGCACCGCATCCCACATGGATTTGAATGCCCGTGCAGTCCTGTCTGCCCAGGTCTCCAGCGTGCCCATGTTCTCTTTCAGGCGGCGGGTCTGGTCATCAAACCCTTTCGTTGCGGCCTCGTTCGCCGCCTGCAATGCCCCGGCTTCATCGCCGGAACGCTGCAACTGAGCAACATACGCAATCTGCTCCGCCGTCACGTTATGGAACTGGCGTGCCATCGCCGTCAGCCCCGACGTCGGGTCTGTGGTCAGCTTCCCGAAGGCTTCAGCGACCTTGTCCACCTCCACACCGGATGCAGAGGAGAAACGCGCCACACTCTGGCTGATGGACGCAATCTGAGCCTCACCGCTTACCCCCGCCTTAACCAGTGCGCTGAGTGACTCGCTGGTCTGGTTAAACGTCAGCCCTGCCGCCTGCCCGGCTCTGGACAGGACCAGCATACGATCTGCCGTCAGACCCGACTGATTACCGGAAAGGACCAGCGTTTTGTTGAAATCGGACAGGGTTGAGTTGCCCTGATACCAGGCATACGCCAGCGCCCCTGTAGCCACCGCCAGCGAGGTGGCCCCGACCATCGGCAGGGTGATCGCACCGGCAAGCCCCCTGAACATGGGGATCATCCCGCCGAAGGAGTCCTTCACCTGACCCCCCTGTTGCAACAGGATCAGCCACGGACTTTGCCCGCCTGCAAGCTGCGTGGCCACGTCGGTGAACTGTGCAGGCAGCATACGCATGGCGGCTTTATACTGCCCGACGGAAATCCCCGCTTTCTGTGCAGCCAGCGCCTGCCGGTTCATTGACTGTTCAACGACTGCCGCTGTTTTTTTCGCATCAGTTTCCGTACCGGAAAAATGACGCCTGACTCTGGCCATCTGCTCGTCAAATCTGGCCGCATCCAGACTTAAATCAACGACCAGATCGCCTACCGGTTCAGCCATACCGGACTCCTCCTGCGATCCCTTCTGATACTGTCATCAGCATTACGTCATCCTCCGTCATGTCCGCCACATCCGGGGAAGCGGGGATAACTTCATTCCCGTCCGGGCTAAAACGAACGCCTCCGGCAAGCCCTGCCGCTTTCTGCATCAGCACATCATCTTCAGGCTCTTCGTCAGCCTCACGCCGGTTCAGCAGACTGAAATCCAGCGGATGCATATCCGGATCGCTGAAAAACAGGCTGAGCACGGTGTACGTCAGCCCGGAAAAGTGCATATCCAGCAGAACATCATGAAAATAATGGGTACTGTAAAAGCGGTGCCAGTCGGCATACTCCGTGGATGACATCCCGGCAAGCATGGCGCGCCAGTCGGGTCGCCCCATCTCACGCGCCAGTTTCAGGGCAAAACTCAGCTCACCGTCGAACACTTTCCCGCAGAAACAGGCTCTGCAGGCCCGGCGTCATCTGCCTGTTCAGGGGCATTATTCACCACAAACTCATACATACCGGACAGCCGGTACACCACGTTTTCAGCATGAGAAATTGCCTCTGTGGGCCAGGTGGTAAGCACTTCCTGCTCAATCTGTTTAACGGCTTCATTCATGGACGGCATCTGCGTCTTCTTCGGATGGTTATGCCACAGAGACATCGCCACCACAAAAGCGCCGGTTCTGATGACGTCTTCCACAGTAAACTTCCGGTTGCTGTCGGATTCTGCCTGCTGTTTCATCAAGGCGAGATGCTCAATACGCTGCAGGGCTGACAGTTCAGAAAGCATGACGGTCACGCCGTTATATTCAAATGATTCGGTTTTCAGGAACATCGCTGACTCTCCGGATTAACTGGCGGTGACGGTGATTTCTGCAACAGCAGCAAGTTCACCATTACCGGATACGACCGGAATGTTGACCTTGCCTGCAGCAACGCCGTTCACGGTGATGGTCATACCACTGACCGACACGGTGGCTTTTGTTTTATCCGAAGACACCGCACGGAAGCTCTTGTCGGTTACGCCTTCCGGCTGGAATGCCACGGTCAGCGTGGTGCTCTGCCCTTTCACTACAGAAGCACTGGCTGGCGTTACCGTCATGCCGGTTGCCGCCGTCACCGTACTGCGATCTTCAGCCATCGACGGGCGTCCCACATTGGTGACCTTCACCGTGCGGGTGATCACTTCCTTCGCCGTCACCGCCTTACCGATACTGCTGACCCAGCCACGGAACACATCGACCGTGCCGTTCGGGAAGCGGATTTTATAGGCACGGGTATCACCTTCATTAAACCACGCCAGCAGCGCCTGCTGCCCCTGCTCTCCGGGCATCCACGCCAGCGTGAAGCTGGTATCTCCGGCAGATTTCTGCCCCTGCCCGGTCGCAGTCCAGTCTGCATCTTCATCATCGAGATAGCTGTCGTCATAGGACTCAGCGGTCAGTTCGCCGGGCGTCAGGTCTTTAACTTTTGCCAGACGCGACCAGTCAACGTCTGAAAGCGGGTTCGCATAAGGGTCACCGTTCCCCTTATAAACCCACAGTGTGGTCCCGGCACCTTTTACCGGCATTGTTGGATTTGGTACAGGCATAGCGTCCTCACATTTCATAGGTAATGACATAAGTCAGATCGGCTGAACTCCACAGGCCCGCATCATCGTCGCGCCGGTAGTCATAGCCACTGGCCACCATACTGGTGATCAAATCTGACAGTGCCGGGATATCGCTCATCACCGGATAAATCCGGGACTCCATCCACGAATCCAGCTCTGAATCCGGCACCTGAGCAGGCAGGAAAACTTCAATATGCAGCTCCGCCTGCCAGGTATCGCTGTCCAGCTCTTCGCCCGTGTATTCAGCGCCGGTGAGATAAACGGCAATTGCCGGAAAATCTTCCTCATCAAAAACAGCGGGGCGACCATCAAAAAGCGTCGCCCCGGTGTCATGCTTCTCCAGTGCATCCAGTACGGCTGCACGGAGTTCAGTATGTTTCATCGCTTTATTACCATTCTCAGTTGATGCTGCAGCGCATAGCCCAGCTCTTTCGGAAGACGTTCACGCCGTATCCGTTCAATATTCTGTTTAAACGCCGTGGTAAGCGGCACCGCCATCGGGATTTTCACCACATCAATGGGGTAACGGTTTTTCCCGGCCACACGCTGCATGACATGCCACCGGCCATTTTTCAGTTGCTGAATAAACGCGCCGGGAATACGACGGTTACCCACCACAAGCACGCTGCCGCCACCTTTCAGGGATGAACGCTGCCCCTTTTTACGACGCCTGCGGCGGGACAGGACAACCCGCGCATTACCCAGCTTGATTACGGGCAAATCCCCCCGGTTAACTTTGATTCTGGCCTGCGGATTTTTGACCGTGGCCCTTTTCAGCCTGGCCCTTTCCTTTACCAGTTTCCGGCGTACCTTTGTCTCACGGGCAACCTGTGACGCAGACTGCGATATCGCGGATGAAGCAACGCGGTTAATAGCCATTGCGGCGGCACCAGGCACCGCCGTTTTGCTGATACGGCTGAGGTTTTCAACGGCCTGCTCAAGACCTTTTATGGCCATACATCCCCCTTTCAGCGGCGACGGTTAACGGCAGGCGGTACGCCCCGTCCAAGCCAGAGATGACAGCTTCCGCCATCATCCGGCGAAACCCGGTCTACCCAGAAATTTTCCTCACCGATGGTCAGCGTGTCTCCACGCCGCAGCTGCCGCACCTCATCAGTCCGGACAAACAGGGACGGGCTGGAGCCTTCAACGCGCACGCCCTGTCCGGCATAGCTGATATTTTCAGGGTCATCAAAAACACCACGTATTACTGCGCCGGACTGCTCACCGGATGTAATGGTGGCTGACGTTCCCATGTACCCGCGTATCGTTTCATCGGCGCGGGCAATGGCAGCATCGAACAGGTTATCGAAATCAGCCACAGCGCCTCCCGTTATTGCATTCTGGCCAGGCCGCGCTCTGTCATTTCGGCTGCCACACCGGCAGAGACACGAAACGCCGTTCCCGGCAGCACAAATGCCACAGTTTCATCCCGCGTGGCGTGAAGTGCATCAGTATGCAGCGTCACCAGTGCCACGACCGTGACCAGAGCAGCCGTATCAATCATGGTATCCGGCTGCGCTGATACCACCTCATTTTCATGTCCGGTCAGCGCATTTTCCGGTCTGAGAGGGGTATCCTGACCGGCAGCGTCATCCGTGTCATCAAGCTCCTCTTCCAGCTCTGCCACACGGAGCGCCAGTTCTTCTTTCGTCCCCGTCAGGCTGACATCACGGTTCAGTTGCTCACCCAGCGACCGGAGACGGACAATCAGTTCATCTTTCGTCATGGACTCCTCCACAGAGAGAAAATGGCCCCGAAGGGCCACGATTACGCCAGTTGTACGGACACGAACTCATCAGGGTCAGCCAGCAGCATCAGCGGTGCTGACTGAATCATGGTGAACTCACGCGCCGGATCGCCGGTGGTCACCCAGTTTTTCGGGTAACGGGCAGAGGCGTTAATGCCTTCGCGCTGTGCGTCCGCATCCTGAATGCAGCCATAGGTGCGCAGACCGCGTGCCTGAGTGTTCCCCAGCACCATCGTGTTGTCCGGCAGGAAGTTCTTTTTGACGCCGTTTTCCACGTACTGTCCGGAATACACGACGATGGCCACATCGCCATACATCCCCTTATAGGACACCGCTTTACCCAGGTCTTTCACCGCTGTCTCCAGCTCGGAATGAGAGCCACGACGGGTATCCAGCTTCTCCTTGACGGCTTTGAAGGAACGGAACAGCGCCCAGCCTTTCGGATCAAACACGATGATATTCACCACACCGCTGGCGTTCAGCGCGTAGGCTTCGATATCGTCGGTCGGGTCATACGTGGACTTGTCACGCTTGCTCCACTCCGTGCCACCGGACTGTGTGATGTTGTTCGCCGCACTGCGGCCCATATCCACCTCAACCGGATCAAAGGCTTCACCGGTCATGGTGTATTTGCCCTTAAGCACGGCAGAAACTGCCTGCATCTCTTCGACCTGGGCAATCGCCAGATTTTCATCCAGCATATTCTGCCGAATAATACGGCGACGACGGTAAGCCGGGTCAGCCAGGTTCTGCGGATCTTCATCCGGCAGGCGACGCAGGGTCATCTGCGGATTCACCTCATGCTTCGGCTTGACATAACCCGGCGTAAATTCAGATGTGGAGCCGCCACGGGAGCGGATAACCTCACCGGAAACAATCGGCGAAACGTACAGCGCCATGTTTACCAGTCCCGGAATTTGTGAGAGATAGACTTTTTCCGTGGTGAAAGGATAGGTTTCACGGAAAAACAGGCGCAGAAACAGCGGATCGAACTTAAAGTGATGCTGGGTCGATGCCAGTAATTCTGCAGTTGTATATACAGACATAAATTATTTCCATAAAAAAAGCCGCACAGGCGGCCTTTGTTGATGAAGGGGAAGATTAAACGATGCTGATTGCCGTTCCGGCAAACGCGGTCCGTTTTTTCGTCTCGTCGCTGGCAGCCTCCGGCCAGAGCACATCCTCATAACGGAACGAGCCGGACTTGTAGAACGTCAGCGTGGTGCTGGTCTGGTCAGCAGCAACCGCCAGAATGCCAACGGCTGCACCGTCGGTGGTGCCATCCCACACAACCAGCTTACGGGTAGTGCCATCCAGCATCAGCGGGGTCATTGCAGGCGTTTTCGCACTCAATCCGCCAGGCGCAATTGCTGTATGAGCCGGATCACTGTTACCCAGCGGCTGGTAATGGTTAAACTCTTCTTTTGTCGCCATAACTGCCTCTTATACCGGTAAAGCTTCAGGTGTATTAAGTAATTCTTTATTGGTATCAGATGCCAGGTTACCTGCAGCCAGCGGTGCCGGTGCACCCTGCATCAGACGATCCAGCGCAGTATCACTGCGCGCCTGTGCACTCTGTGGTGCTGCGGCCAGAATGCGGCGGGCCGTTTCCACGGTCATTCCGGGGGTTTCTGCCAGCACGCGTGCCTGTTCTTCGCGTCCGTGAGCCTCCTCACAGTTGAGGATCCCCATAATGCGGCTGTTTTCTGCCGCAACCGCTGCGGTGATCTGCGCGTTCACGTCCGGCTGCGCCGCGCTGGCGTTCTCGCCCTCCGTCGCTTGCACCACGGTGGTGATGTCAGCCTGCGAGGCAGTGGCTGAAACCGTTGTTGATTGAGTCTCTTTGGTCATTCGCCCTCCTGAGAGACGGGATTTACGTGCATCCAGTGCATCACGCATGACGGTGATCGCATCGGTGCTGTTAACAAGTTCATCAGCCAGTCCGGCATCAATGGCCTCCTGACCGCTGTACACTGCAGCCTCTGTATCCAGCACAGCCTGCACAGACAGGCCGGTATATGCCGACACCTTCTGCGCAAACATCTGGCGGGTTGCATCCATCCGGGACTGCAGTGTCTCCCGGACGTCATCCGGAAGATGGCTGTAGGGGTTGCCATCCACCTTATGGCTGCCGCTGTAAATCAGCGTGATTTCCACACCCTGTTTCTCCAGCGCAGCACCGTAATTACTGTGAGCCATCATGACGCCGATGGAGCCTGTCCGGGCGGTCTGCGTGACCAGACGCCGGGAGGCGGCACTGGCAAGCAGCTGACCTGCACTGCAGTTCATATCGTTGGCCAGCGCCCATACCGGTTTTATGTCACGCACACGGGCAATGATGTCAGCGCAGTCAAATGCTCCCGCCACCATTCCGCCTGGCGTGTCCATATCGAGCAGAATGCCGTCCACCATCGGGTCGCTGGCAGCCTGTTGCAGACGGGCGATAATGCCGTTGTAACCGGTCATCCCCGAATACGGCTGCAGCGCCCGCGTCCGGCTGACCAGCGTGCCGGACACCGGCAGCACGGCGATGCCGTTCATGACCTGATAACTGCGGGCCTGTCGTGGTCCGTCATCATCACCGGATAACGCCAGCGTCGCGAGTGCCTCCTGGGCAGTCAGGCTGTCGCCGGACACCGCATCCGTCAGGCGGCTGATCCCTAGCTGGCCTGCAAGCGCACAAAAGAAAACCCGCGCATAGGCGGGTTCAAGCATCAGCGGCTCATTAAAGGCCATGCTGGCAATATGCGGGAGATTACGCAGCTCTGCTGTCACTCTTCTCCTCCTCTGTTGATTGTCGCAGTCCGGATTCAAATGCCGCAGCCGCCCAGGCGGGCGGTTTAAGACCAGCTGCGCGGCGCTCCATCGTTTCACGGACCTGCTGGGCAAAAATTTCCTGATAGTCGTCACCGCGTTTCGCGCACTCTTTCTCGTAGGTGCTCAGTCCGGCTTCTATCAGCATCACCGCTTCCTGAACTTCTTTCAGACCATCGATGGCCATACGACCGGAGCCTATCCAGTCGCAGTTCCCCCAGGCACTGCGGGCTTCCTGAAAACTGAAGCGCGCTTTTGAAGGTAACGTCACCACGCGGCGAACGATGGCCTCTTCCAGCCAGCACAGAAACATCTGGCTCGCCTGACGGGATGCGACGAATTTTCGCCGCCCCATAAAGTGCGCCCACGACTCGTTCGCGCTGGCCCGTGCCGTGGAGTAGCTCATCTGGGCGTAATTCCGGGAAAGCTGCTCATACGAGACACCCAGCCCGGCAGCGATATACCGCAGCAGTGACTGCTCAAACACGGAGTAGCCGTTATCCGTGTCCTGAGCCGTCTGCAGGTTCAGCGAGTCACCCGGCATCAGGTGCGGCACTTTTGCGCCTCCCAGCCGGACCGGCGCGGCGGCGTAATACGCGGCAATTTCACCAATCCAGCCGGTCAGCCTTTCCCGCTGCTCCTGACTGTTCGCGCCCAGAATAAAATCCATCGCTGACTGCGTATCCAGCTCACTTTCAATGGTGGCGGCATACATCGCCTTCACAATGGCGCTCTGCAGCTGCGTGTTCTGCAGCGTGTCGAGCATCTTCATCTGCTCCATCACGCTGTAAAACACATTTGCACCGCGGGTCTGCCCGTCCTCCACGGGTTCAAAAACGTGAATGAACGAGGCGCGCCCGCCGGGTAACTCGCGGGGTATCCATGTCCATTTTTGCGGCATCCAGCCAGGATACCCGTCCTCGCTGACGTAATATCCCAGCGCAGCACCGCTGTCATTAATCTGCACACCGGCACGGCAGTTCCGGCTGTCGCCGGTATTGTTCGGGTTGCTGATGCGCTTCGGGCTGACCATCCGGAACTGTGTCCGGAAAAGCCGCGACGAACTGGTATCCCAGGTGGCCTGAACGAACAGTTCACCGTTAAAGGCGTGCATGGCCACACCTTCCCGAATCATCATGGTAAACGTGCGTTTTCGCTCAACGTCAATGCAGCAGCAGTCATCCTCGGCAAACTCTTTCCATGCCGCTTCAACCTCGCGGGAAAAGGCACGGGCTTCTTCCTCCCCGATGCCCAGATAACGCCAGCTTGGGCGATGACTGAGCCGGAAAAAGGACCCGACGATATGATCCTGATGCAGCTGGATGGCGTTGGCAGCATAGCCGTTATTGCGTACCAGATCGTCTGCGCGGGCATTGCCACGGGTAAAGTTGGGCAGCAGGGCTGCATCCACACTTTCACTCGGTGGATTCCACGCCCGCAACTGCCCACCAAATCCGCTGCCACCGCCATGATAACCGGCATATTCACGCAGCGATGTCATGCCGTCCGGCCCCAGAAGGGTGGGAATGGTGGGCGTTTTCATACATAAAATCCTGCAGGTCCCCTGCGTCGCTGTGTCATGCCGGTCTGCACTTCCAGCTCCGCAATGTATTTTTTCAGGTCAGACACGGAAGTGGCCGTAAACTCCACTCGCCGTCCGTCTTTCTGTACTGTTGCCACCCGTTTACCTGTCATCAGGTCATGCAGTGCCGTACGGGCAGCGGAAAGTTCTTCCTGTCGCGTCATTCATCCTCTCCGGATAAGGCACGGGCGTAATCTGCCAGTGTTTTCTTGTTGGTTGCTGCACCATCCTCCTCCTGCAGGCTCGCCAGCAGTGCACTGAGATCCAGTTGCCAGCGGGAAATACTGATGCGCAGCGCCGCCAGCGCATAAACAAAGCAGTCGAGCGCCTCATTGCGTCGCTTTTTGCTGTCCCACAGTATTTTTTTCCTGCCATCCACCCATTTTTCGACCTGCTCTTCAGCCGTCAGCTGCTGCGCTTCGGTCAGATCAAAAATATCCGGGTTATTCGGGAAGTGAACGGCACCGGGAAGCGGTTCATCCCCTTCCGGCGTCAGTGTGAAGCGGTTATAAATCTGCTCTTTCGCGGTATCCGTACCGATTTCGGTAAGGTAAACCCCGTTTTTGTTTCGCTTACGTGGCATGCTGGCCACCGGCTTTCCGTAGACGGATGCCCCTTTAATGGGGATCACCCGGAACAGCCCATGCTTTTTCGAACGTTCATACACAATGGTCGGGTCAATCCCGCCAATATCCCAGCAGATACGGGATACCGACATTTCTGCACCATTCCGGCGGGTATAGGTTTTATTGATGGCCTCATCCACACGCAGCAGCGTCTGTTCATCGTCGTGGCGGCCCATAATAATCTGCCGGTCAATCAGCCAGCTTTCCTCACCCGGCCCCCATCCCCATACGCGCATTTCGTAGCGATCCAGCTGGGAGTCGATACCGGCAGTCAGGTAAGCCACACGGTCAGGAACGGGCGCTGAATAATGCTCTTTCCGCTCTGCCATCACTTCAGCATCCGGACGTTCACCGATTTTCGCTTCCCATGTCTCACCGAGCGTGGTGTTCACGAAGGTTTTACGTTTTCCCGTATCCCCTTTCGTTTTCATCCAGTCTTTGACAATCTGCACCCAGGTGGTGAACGGGCTGTACGCCGTCCAGATGTGGAAAGTCACGCTGTCCGGCGGCTCAATCTCTTCACCGGATGACGAAAACCAGAGAATGCCATCACGGGTCCAGATCCCGGTCTTTTCGCAGATATAACGGGCATCAGTGAAATCCAGCTCCTGCTGCCGGATGACGCAGGCATTATGCTCGCAGAGATAAAACACGCTGGAGGGATCATCCGGCGTCCATTTGAGGCCAAACGGCGTCTCTTTATCGCCAAATTTAAGGTACTGCTCCTCCCCGCAGTGCGGGCAGGCAACATGAAAACGCATAAAATGCGGGGATTCACTGGCTGCACGCTCAATCTGACAGGTGCCTCTCACTTTGGGCGTGGAGCCACGGATGGACTTTGGCCAGACCGAGCCTTCAATACGCTTGTCACCCAGGAACGTCGGAGAGCCTTCCTGTTCAATATCATCATCAAAGGCAGCAAGTTCATCATAACCCGCCACATCCACCGACTTTTCACGGTAGTTTTTTGCCGCTTTACCGCCCAGGCACCAGAAGCCACGACCATTGGTGAAACGCTTCATGGTGAGCGTGTTATCCCGGTGCTTTTTGCCATACCACGGAGCCAGCGCCAGCAGCGACGGAATATCGCGGATGGTCGGCTCAACGTGGGTTTTCATAAAGTTCTCGGCATCACCATCCGTCGGCAACCAGATAAGGGTGTTGCGCTGCTTATGCTCTATGAAGTAGGCATAAACACCCAACAGCATTTTGGAATAACCGACACGGGCAGACTTCACCACATTCACCTCGCGGATGTAGTCGCTGCCCATCGCATTCATGATGGCCCGCTGAAAGGGCAGTGTTTCCCAGCGCCCTTCCTGGTATGCGGATTCTTTCGGGAGATAGTAATTGGCATCCGCCCATTCAACGGCGGTCTGTGGCTCCGGCCTGAACAGTGAGCGAAGCCCGGCGCGGACAAAATGCCGCAGCCTGTTAACCTGACTGTTCGATATATTCACTCAGCAACCCCGGTATCAGTTCATCCAGCGCGGCTGCTTTGTTCATGGCTTTGATGATATCCCGTTTCAGGAAATCAACATGTCGGTTTTCCAGTTCCGGAAAACGCCGCTGCACCGACAGGGGGATCCCGTCGAGAATACTGGCAATTTCACCTGCGATCCGCGACAGCACGAAAGTACAGAATGCGGTTTCCACCACTTCAGCGGAGTCTCTGGCATTTTTCAGTTCCTGTGCGTCGGCCTGCGCACGCGTAAGTCGATGGCGTTCGTACTCAATAGTCCCTGGCTGCAGATCTGTCTCGCTGGCCTGCCGCAGTTCTTCAACTTCCCGGCGCAGCTTTTCGTTCTCAATTTCAGCATCCCTTTCGGCATACCATTTTATGGCGGCGGCAGAGTCATAAAGCACCTCATTACCCTTGCCACCACCCCGCAGAACTGGCATTCCCTGCTCCTGCCAGTTCTGAATGGTACGGATACTCGCGCCGAAAATGTCAGCCAGCTGCTTTTTGTTGACTTCCATTGTTCATTCCACGGACAAAAACAGAGAAAGGAAACGACAGAGGCCAAAAAGCCCGTTTTCAGCACCTGTCGTTTCCTTTCTTTTCAGGGGGTGTTTTAAATAAAAACATTAAGTTACGGCGAAGAAGAACGGAAACGCCTTAAACCGGAAAATTTTCATAAATAGCGAAAACCCGCGCGCCTTCCGCCCCGTAGTCTGCCGGATTGCCGGAAAGGACCCGCCAGCCATTCGGGTTTACTTCACAATGGGATTTAATATCTGAACGACCAAAGTCGTGCGACCACGGTCGCACAGACCTGAATACACGTCCTGTTTCTTCCACCCCCGCACAGGACTGGCGAGCATGAGGGACAACCCCGCGAATCATAAACGCGGTAAAAACCCGGTGTGCATCGTTTTTGATTATTCCCGCACACTCGCGCAGAAGGAGTTCCCCGTCGGGCTACGGTCATGGTTAATGCGGGAATACAGCGACGATACAGCGCATGATGTGTCAGGCTTGAATACCTTTATCCGTTAAAAGGGATATCAGTTAAGTTATCCCGTGTAGGGTATAAGCCATTATCAAGCCCACCAGTAGATGGGCTTTGTAATGGCTACTTCGCTTTTGCTTCCGCTCGCTTACGCCGGCGCTCTTCTTTCCTCTCGGCTTTTGCCATGTCCATGAATGCCTGCATGATCGAGTTCCGCATCATGTAGCTAACAAAGTGATGATTGACACAGCCGTTGAGGCGCAGCTGCTCGCCAAACTCATCCACCGAGGCCAATGCTTCCATCATGCCCTTCTCGCCTTTCATGAACTCTGAGAAGTCGCGCCCCGCTCTGGAGGCGCATTCAATGACACGATCACTCATCCCGGAAGCCCGGGGATCGTTATCTGCAGCTGGTTAGCCAGGGAGTTAATCTCAGCGACCAACACTGGCTTCGTATAGCGCCATGCCGCCAGCCCTTGTCCACAGAAGCTCGCCATATCTTTTTTCTGATCAAACTCATGACACTTCATATTGAGCTGCGCACTTAAGCTGTTGCGATGCTGAAGTTCTCCGGTGAAGTAGTCATCCAGGACTTTATAGGCTGCATATTTAAATCCGGGGTTTAGCCATGCTGCATAATCATAAGCAACAAACTTCCCGCCATATGTTCCACCGTGTACACCGCGCTCAGTAAAAACCACAGATTCGTGGTTTTTCTCCAGCTCGGCTAAGAACTCTTTGGTCTGCTTGTTTCGCAGGTAGTGGTACGGAGATTCAGATTCACTTTTACCACTGGCTTTCCACATATCAGTGAGGCAGATCATGCCATCTTCACCGATACGAATTGGTTGATTGAAGAGGGTTAATGATTTCATAGCGTGTACCTACTCTTTGAAATGAACCTTTGCCGCACAGGAAACCAGCCCACCGAGGCTCGCCAGCACTAACTGGTATCCTCAAAGGCCCATTCCAAAGGGGCAGGTTCGGTGTAAAAAACATGCGTTGCGGTACGCATTTATTGCAAAAAGCCCCGCATCGCGAGGCTCATTAAATTGACTTTGTGATTTGCAAAAAAATTATTTCAGGCATTGCGTCCTGATGTACTCCTGCAGGTAGTTAACCTGCGCGGTTATCCTGTCGATTCCACTTCTGAGACGGTAATAATTGAGTTCAGCATCTGCTGTAAGTCTTGGGCTTTCTCCATCGCCCATGCTGCTGGCTCCGGTCGTTGACTTTGCACAGGTGGCGGAGACTTGCAGGCGCTTACGACCAGCAGAAACATCAGCACGGAGACTTTCGATAGTCGCGTTAGCATCAGCAAGCTCCTTTGTGTATCTGGCGTCGAGTACTGCTACATCACGTTGACGCTTCTGCATATCAGCGATGATGTACGTGGCTTTATCGCGCTGTTCTTTGTAGGTAATGGCGTTATCACGGTAATGATTAACAGCCCATGACAGGCAGACGATGATGCAGATAACCAGAGCGGAGATAATCGCGGTTACCCTGCTCATTGCTGCCCCCACAAACAGACCTC
>NZ_VATL01000010.1:0-16644 GCF_005781065.1 Escherichia sp. E1130 | reverse complement strand
TTAATGGTGATGTCTTTTTCCGTCACCCAGCCACCGTTACGTTGTATCTGAACCAGCAGGCGGACTTCCGACGGATTCCTGTCACCCTTTGAGGTGGTTTCCACCAGTGCCTGCACACCGAAGGTAAAACGCAGACGATCGATGTTTGCAGACGTGATGGTCCGGGTGATCGGCGTGTCATATTTCACTTCCGTACCCAGCACCGTCTCGGAACCGGAGGATTCAAATCCCTCCGGCGGTGCCTGCTCCTGCTCACCTGCCCGGAACACCACCGTGACACCGGAGATGTTGGCATCCCCCTCACTGTCCAGCACCGGTGTACTGTTCAGCAGCACGCTTTTTAATCCATCCACCGGACCTTCAATCGGCCCTTCGCTGATGGCATCAATCACACTCAGTAACTGCGTGGATTTCAGGTTGTCCTTCGCTTCGCGCGGGGTATGCCCCTTACTGCTGCCTTTACCCATTCGTCATGCTCCATAAACGACAAAACCGCCCGCAGGCGGTTTCACATAAAACATTCTGCATCAGCGACCAATCACCACGATTTCACCACCATCCCCTTCGTCTGCCGTGCTGATTTCCTGCGAAATTACCCGTGACCCCACACGCATTTCACCGTACAGAACAGGCAGAACATTGCCCTGGGCAACCATGTTATCCAGTGATGAGAAATAGGTGTTCTGTTTGCCGTTATCTGTACTGGCTGCCGTGGGCGTCCTGGCTTTCGGTGCCAGCATCTGCGCCACACCGCCCAGGATCATACTGGCCCCTGCCGCATACATGCCCGATATAGCCGCGGCACCCAGCCAGCCCACAGGGTTCCACCATGCCACCGCAATCAGCGCCGCCCCCAGCACAGCCTGAAACACACCGCCACTTTTAGCTCCCGCCAGACGCGGCACGATATGGATCACGGCACCATTTGCCAGCGGCTCATTAAGACGGGCAGATAATTCGGTTTCACCTGCATCACGCCCGGCAATGCGCACCTGATACCAGCCGTCATTCAGTTTCTGACGAAACGCCGGGACCTGTGTGGACAGCGCCCGGATGGCTTCAGCCCCCGTTTTTACACGAAGGTCGATGCGGCGGCCAAATCGTTGTAAATCCCCGTAAAGGCAGATGCGTGCCATGCCCGGTGACGCCAGAGGGAGTGTGTGCGTCGCTGCCATTTGTCGGTATACCTCTCTCGTTTGCTCAGTTGTTCAGGAATATGGTGCAGCAGCTCGCCGTCACCACAGTAAATGGCGGCATGATTCGGCACCGATGAACCAAAACAGCACAGCAGCACATCGCCCGGCTGCGCCGCTGACAACGGCACCTGATACAGCCCTGTGGCCTCCAGATTATCCAGATAGAGATTCTGACCGTGACGCCACCAGTCATCCCCGCGATGAAAATCCGGCATCTCAATCCCCGCCAGATGATAAGCATCCCGGAACAGCGTGTAACAGTCCGTCACCCCGTGCTCAAAGCACCGCCCGGTAAGATGTGGCACACAGCGGAACTTGTGAATCGCCCCGCTGCAGACCAGCCACCACGGCAAATCACTCTGCACCTGCAGCCGCCGGTCAGCCTCACTCAGCCAGGGCAGCCCCCCGGGGTGACTGTGGACCAGCGCCACAATCTCACCCTGCGTTTCGGCCTGCAGCCAGTCCTCCGGCGACATCCGGAAATACTCCTCCGGCTCACCGGAGATATTCACGCAGGGAAAATATCTTTCCCCTTCCGGCGTTCTCACCACGAAGCCGCACGACTCCGCTGGCGCACATCGCCGGGCGTGCGCCAGAATCGCTGATTCTGTTTCTGTCATGGGTTTACTGCGAAAGTTTGTTAATGGAAAGGAAGCCGCCAAAGTTGCCGACATTATTGCGGAACTTACAGCCACTCAGGCATTTGCTGCATTTATCCTTCGTGATATCGGACGTTGGCTGGTCATATTCATCCGCGACCGCCGGACCGTTATAACCGCACTCATCACCGCGATAGGTCCAGGTGCAGGTGTTGGCCAGCATGATACGCCCCGGGAAAACGGCACCATCCGTTTCCGTCGGTGTGGACAACACAAAGGAGGCACTGACCGCGCTCAGTTCGCTGCACTGCTCGATGCGCCAGCGGCTGATCACCTCCTGCTCCGGATCGGCGTCGCTGTTTCCGTTGACGAAGTTCACCGCATCCAGAAAACGGGCGTAAACCTTACGCCGGACCACCGTTCCGCCGACCAGACTCTGCAGATCTTCCGCCATCCCGGTGACCATGCCGTGCAGATTAGAGACTTTCAGCGTTGGCCTTGCACTGGCTCCTTTGCCGTTCATCTCAAATCCACTTCCCTGAATGGGATAGGCCTGATACTGCCGCCCCTGCCAGGTGACTGGTTCACCTTTTTCGTTCTGCTCATTACAGAAGAAATAACGCTCTCCGCCGACCTCTGTCAGATCAATTTCCCAGAGCACGACCAGCGCGGATTGCTCCGTTTTAGTACACTCATTGAGTGTTTCCTGCTGTATATCCTGCATCAGTGAGTGACCTCTTCAAAGGTACAGTTAAAATCGGTATACATGGCATTATCCGAAATGCTCCACTCCCTGCAGACAACCCGGACAGTCCTGTTGTGTTTTGGCGGACGCCACAAAAAAGCACGCATCCCGGCATGACGGGATAAAAAACTGTCCAGCGCGGCACGGGAATATTCATCCGTGACACGAAATACCGGTTTAAACGTTTTCAGATCTGCATTCAGACCACCAGCCCGTCGCTGTTCATATCCGTCACCGAACTTTACCGTAATAACAGATGGCTTTCGTGTCGTCTCCATCCCCTCGCGGGGGATCCAGTTAAAAACTTCAGACTCAGGCACTGCATAATCCTCCGTCCCGACGTGATGACTGCATAATTGACACAACCCTGCTGTCGATCAGATCCACCAGCCCCCTGGCTGACTGCGTATCTATCTCGCCATTGCTCCCTTTATTCTGAATACTGATGTGATACACGGGAGAATAAACAAATCCCCCGCCACCATTCACATTGCCAATGGCTCTGACTCCAAGAGAGCCGTCCGCTGCCCGGGTCAGTGGCATGATAGCTTCAGGCCCGGCCTCGCCCATCAGCCCGGCACCTTTCGCAAAAGCAAAATACGTCGGGGTATCCACAATGGTGTTACTGTAAGCACTCAAATTTGCCGATGTATAAACACCACCTTTTGCGTTTGCCACTGCACCGGAAAGCCAGTCGCCGACTGTACCAAGCCATCCTCCGGCACCGGACATGCTTTTGGAAAGTGACTTCAGCCCGTTAACGATGGCAGCGTTCATCAGAATTTTTGAAACTTCCTGGAGAATTGAACTCCCCCAGTTTCGCCAGTCCACAACATTTCCGGCCAGTGCATCGGAAATATTTGATACCAGCCCGTCCATAGTGGAAACGACAGCATCTGCCGCCTGCGAAGCATAATCGGTGGCACTGTCTGCCCAGTTCGTCAGTCCCTCCTGGAGGCCGGCATTCCAGTCACTGCGTAAAGCATCAGCCTTTGCATAATAATCCTGCTGATCGCTGAGACGCTCTTCCAGATATTTTTCATTCAGCGATTTTTCCTGTTTCCACAGGGCTTCTTCAATTTCTCCGGCCTGATACTGTCTCAGTAGCTCGTTATTTTTCTGCTCAAACGCCTGCCGGATACTCCACATTTCCTGGAGTCGTTCACGCATCCGTGAGCCTTCACCATATCCCAGCAACTGCGCGTCGTCAGATGCCCGGGCACTGGCATTACTGTCCGCCAGACTGCTTTCATACGCGGCAAGCTGCTCACGAATCTTTTTCTGGTCGATGAGTGCCGCATTCTGTAAAAGCGTTTTTTTCTGCGCTTCTGACAGGGTTGATAATTCGCCCTGACTGACCTGATATTTCATCTTAGCCAGTTCAGTATTCTGCCCTGCCAGTGCTATCTGTTCTTTTTGCTGTTTAATCAGCCGTTTATAAATATCTTCTGTTTTTTCCGCTTCGGTCTTTTTATGCGTTTTGGGTTTATTTGCCTGGTTATTTCGCCAGGCATCCAGTGAGTTATTGATATAATTCTGTCTGGCTGTCTGATACGCCTCTCCCACAAAGCCGAGATCATCCGCAGCATAGCCCAGTCGGGCACGCTCACGCGCTTCCCCCTTAAGGCGGGACAGAGCCAGTTCGCGCTTGCTGTTATTCAGTGCGGTCTGCTGTTTATCATCCAGGGTTGCCTGTGGTAGCCGTAACGGTACATTCACCAGCCCCTGTCGCTGCTGAAGTAATTCATTACCAAGCCCAAGAAGGCGATTAAACTCGGTATGCTGCCCATTCATGATCAACAGGGACTGATACGCTTTGTTTTGTTCCGCCGCCTGTTGACGGATCAACGCCACCCGTCGCTCCTCCAGCCCGGCAAGCACATCCTGAATAGATTGCGCTTTGCCCTGCATTTGAGTGAGACGGGATTGTTCAACTGCCAGTTGATTTGTTGCTTCGGCAAGCCCTTTAAGGATGATTTCAGCACCCGAACCACTCTGCGAACTTTCATCAAGCCAACGTTGATAATCAGCAATTTGATTTTTCAGTCCGCGAATTTTTCCTTCCTGTTCGCTAATCAGGCGATTTTGTTCCTCCAGTGCCTGCCGCGTCTTTTCCTCATTATCTGACGCTTCAGGAAGCGACATTGCCGACGTTTTCTGGCGAATTTCGTCGATTGTTGCGGCATACTGACGTGCAGATTCTCTGGCCTGCTCCTGATTCTGATACATCGTGTACCAGGCCGCAGCCCCCAGCATGACAAGCCCCGGCACACCACCAACCAGCCCCAGTGCCCCTCTTAACAGACGACTCCCCACTGACGTGACAGTATTCAGCGTTGTCTGTGCTGCTGTTCTGGCCGCAATATTACGGGTAAGTGACGCCTGAGCAGCTGTCAGCTTCGCTTCTGCGGCTGCCTGCCTTTCAGTACCACGGGTAGCCGCAACCGCCTGTTGCGCACGATAAACCGCCGCACGCGCCCTGGCTGTTGCTATCTGTGTCCCCCGAAGTTGCGCTTCCGCAAGAGCCACTTCGTTTCTGGCTGCAGTAATTAATCCGGCAGTTGCAGATCCAGCAGAAGACGCCATATTGCCAAAATATCGGGCTACCCCGACGGCAACCAGAGCACCGGCAGCGGTTGCCACAGTGTCAATATTGCCTGCAATACCATTCAGCACACCGGAGAGCGTCTTCGTCACTCCGCTTGCCTCGTTCGCACCACCAACCCAGGCCATAAAGGCGTTTTCAACTTTGGTTGCAGAGGATGAAACCGTATCAGGCATTGCCGCATATTCATCACGTAATGCCCCAAGCTGACTAACCAGTGCAGGAACAACCTTATCGGCGGTCAACTTTCCGTTATCCGCCATGGCCTTCAGATCCTTACGGGCAACCCCCATTCCCGCAGCCAGCGCACGAATAACACGATCGCCGTTCTCATTCACCGAGTTAAACTCTTCACCGCGTAGCACTCCCTGCGCCAGTGCCTGACTGAACTGCGTGATCACCGAACTGGCTTCTGCTGTACTGGCACCGGATAATTTCAGGCCCGTGGAGATCGCCTCGGTGACTTTCAGTACCTCCTCAGAACTGTAACCATACTCCCGCATGGAAGCTGCAGAACGTGCAAAAAGGCTGGCGTTATCAGAAAACGCCGTCCCCGTTCTCTGGCTGATCGCCATTAATTCACGCTGTGATGCCTGAAAATCATCACTGGACTGTGAGGCCTGCTTCAGACGGGCATTTACTGAATTCCACTCATCGGCGAGAGAAATAAGATGACCGGTAGCAAAAGCCCCGGCAAATGCCCCCGCCATATTCAGTGCCGAAGATTTAGCTGTATTTATTTGATCCGTCACTTCTGCCAGTGCACGCCGCATTTCACGGGATGCAGCAGCGGACTGCCGGCCTCCGTTCTGCATGGTACGGTAGTAATCCTGCCCCATACGCGAAGCCCGGGAGATCTCTGACTGGAATGACCGGGAATTTGCCGAGATTTTAATAATCAGTTCACGTAATGTCGCCACACTCATTCTCCGGACGAAAAAAAACCGCCGAAGCGGTTATGTTGACTCACTGAGACACTATTAAAAGCGCGTTTTCCAGTCCGGCAAATGGATCTGATACGCCTTCTGTCTGCTCCTTCTCCCACTGAAGAAGCGCATCATTCAGTGGCACTTTGACCCCCTGCGCACCGTAAACAGCTGAAACAATCTGGGCAGCCCGGATATCAGCCCGTTCGTCCCCCAGCGGGCTGAACCTGTCAAATTCTGCCCACATCATGATTTCTGATGCGGACATTTCCCGGCGTAACTCTGACAATGTGCGCCCCATCCTGAGCGCCAGCATCATCAGAAAACGCATCCCCGGAATCGCTACTTTTTTTTAACCTCGCCGGCATCACTGATCAGTTCCAGAGACTGCCGAAGAAGCCGCGCATGCACCGGGCCATACACGGCAATCACCTGTTCACGATCATCCTCTGAAAATACAGGTTGCAGTCCGGTATCACACAGAACATCGATGAACAGTTCAACATCCGCTTCCAGATTTCGGCGGGCGCGCTCCGCAACGGATAGCGGTGTCTCATCATCTTTTGCTTTAACGATCTCCTGCCAGCGCAACCAGGCTTCTGCAGAAGGTTCCCGTAATACAACCGTTGCCCCTTCCCATTCAGGCACATCAACAGTTTTATGGCGAAACCCCGACATCGTTGCCAGTGCCAGATTACGGATATTTTTAGTCATCACATCTATCCTCATTAACTGACGGTTACAGTGCAGGAAGTGGAGGTCACTTTGTTAACCGGGCTTGCTGAATCAGAAATCTCGCAGGTATATGCGCCCGCATCACCGGATACTGCCGATGCCTTACTGAACGTTGCCGCCGTCTGTCCGGAAACAGGAGAACTACCTTTCTTCCAGACATAAGAATAAGGCGGCACACCACCGGCAGCCTCAACCATCATTTCGAGTTTCGCTCCGGCAGAAACCTGCAGCGTGCTGTTTAAATCGACCTTCACTTTCAGTGGCTCTGTCGTCAGCACAGGTTTACCTTTCAGGCGCAGGGAAAACGTTGCAGCCACAACACCGTTGGTTCCTGCAGACCAGGTATGCTGACGCACCTCTGCCATAAAGGTAAATCCGTTTCCTGACGGAAAAATAACTTTAAAGCCATACGTGGTATCATTGTCATAGGCACTGCGCAACGCGTTCTGGGCAGCATTGAGGTAAAAGTTGCCTGACATGGAAATCTCTGACGCGGCACCAAGACCGTTAATATTTTCCTGCTCAACAGAACACAGCGTGGTGACATCAATATCCTGCTTTTGTCCTGCGGTAAACTGCACCTCTTTGATTGTACAGCTCAGGCCAAGATAGCTGGCAGAATCCAGGGTTTCTGCTGTTACCGGTGCAGACGAAATCATAATTTTCGTCAGTTGCGAACGCTCAAAATTAGAGGACATACTCGTCTCCTGAAAATAAAAAACCCGCCAGCGGCGGGTGGGTAAAATCATTAACAACCTCAGGCTATTACCTGAAATTCAAGCGTGGCTCTGCTCAGACGGGAATCAGGATCATAACCCTGAGTTTTAGAAATAACGGAGGGTACAAGTTGCCTTACCGCATCAAGCGCCTGTTCCCGAATATCATCTGCGTCATCAGGTACTGTCGCCCAGACATCGATCTGCACGACAATTCTGGATTCAGCCTGACCATCAAGCACATCAGACGCCGTGTCAGACACCACTGAAAACACCAGCCACGGTGGAGATACCGCAGGCTTTCCCTCCGTCAGCGGGACCACATAAGGATAAACCTGCCCTCCGGCCAGTTGGGACAAAAGAGCATACAGCGTGGCTTCTCTCATTTACTCAGCACCCCATCAATAGCCTGATTCATATGCTTCATGGCAACCTGCGCTGCCAGCTCCTCTGTCGTATCGAAAGCCGGGCGAATGAATGGATGCGCGGGCATGTTTATCGTTCCCAGCTCCACGAAACGCCAGTAAAACGCATTTCGGGGATCGCTGGCTTTCATGCTGTTATCACTGTTTCCGGTTCGCAGGTTCCGTCCACGAATGTGGACACCCGAGATAATTTCCCCCCGACGCTTTGAACGCTGAGTGAGAACAACCACATTTTTCTTCAGTTTCCCGGTTCGCTCCGGCGCACGTTCAACAACTGCATCCCGCATAACCTCTGCACCGGCACGGGAGGCATCGCGAAGCACCTTATTACTCTCTGCTCTGCTGAGAAGTTCCAGATCTCTTGCAATATCCGCCAGGCCAGAAAAATCCAGACTAAAATCCGTCACATTCCACCTCTCTGGCTGCAAAGTATTTCAAGCCTGGAGGATCGTGCGTCTGGGATCGGCGGCCCGTCGATATTCAGAATGGCTCCCTTGAATGCCCCTGTCAGCACTTTCAGACGTGAGGCGGCCGTCACATCGCGCCGGAATCGCATCCAGACTCTTACTGTTGTCTGCGCTGTTTCCGCACCGCCCGATATACGTTCCCGCCCACTGATCCCCTTAACCTCTGCCCATACCGTAGCCCCCTCTTTCAGGGTTTCCTCCAGGTGACCAGAAGGGGTACGGGAGGTCGTAATATTCAGAATAACCACGCGATCACGTAATCTTCCTGCCTGCATGAAATCCTCCTATGTTCCGGGATGAAACCGATACATTCGGAGTCCGGTATAGAAAAAATCAGGCACAGCATCCTGCATTTCCCTGTTCTCGTACCAGTAGCCAACCAGTTGCATAAGACGCAGCTTTATCAGCGGTGTTATTACAAGCCCGGTCGTATCCTGATCAGGAACAGTTTCATCGTGAAGTGTCCGGTTTAAAAACTTTTCAGCCTCTTCTCTGGCTGCTGCCAGATACATCATAAGAAGTGCATTCTCCTGTTCATTGTCATCATCAATCCGGCACTGAACACGAAGCTCTTCCAGAGTAGGCATCATTTGGGCTACCTCTATGAATGCTGTTTTTTAGCCTTATCAGATACCCGTGCAACAGGTGTTCTCTTATCAGAAACAATCCCTGCTGCAGTGGCAATTTCACGTACCCGTTCGGGTAATTCTTTATCTTCATACTCACCAGAACGAATGATCTCAACGCGCATACCGTCCGGTGACCATTTCAGATCTTGTTTCAGGATCATGATTCTTTCACCTGTCAGAACAGGGGCGCAATTCAGCGCCCCTGAGTGATTACGCCGCTGCAATCTTCAGCAGTTTGATGGCCTGCGAATCGACCAGCATGCCGCCGGTGCGCTTGGTGGTATAAAAACCGACAAACGGTTTATTGGTGTACGGATCACGCAGAATGCGGGTACCGATACGGTCAACGATGGTGTAACCCCGCTTGAAGTTACCAAATGCAATAGCTTTCGCATCAGCGGCGATATCCGGCATCTGTTCGTTTTCAGCGATACCGTAACCCGCCAGAGAGGACGGTTGCCCCAGCTCCAGCCCCGGACGCCACAGATAGTTACCCTCGGTGTCTTTCAGCAGACGGATGGCAAACAGGCTGTTGTTGTTCATCATGAACTTCGCGCCAGTGCGGTGTGCCTTACGCAGCGTGTAAATCAGTTTGATAATGGCGTCTGCGGTCACCGTCGTCGCTTCACCGGATACAATATGCTGAAGTTTACCGAACGCACGAACCTTATCGGTTTCATCGGTGGATTCATACGCCAGGAACCCTTTTGGCTTCTTGGTGCCATCACCGGTGGTAAAGGCAATTTCTTCCTGTTCGGCAAATTCGGTCGCCAGCTCGCTGTTGATCCAGGCCTCCACGTTGAAGAAGGCATCATCCAGCATTTTCTGAGTGGCCTGCGGGTTACCGTAGATTTCCCCCATGAAAGGTTCAATCAGTCCCAGTTTTGAGGTGGCAGTCTGGGAGCGCGCGTCAGTCTCGCCAACCCATCCGGAAGCCGTGCCGCCCAGATTCACCAGTTTTTTGTAGTCGGAACCGCCAACGGTGATCACCGTGGCTTCCTGGCGCATCACCACTTCATCTTTCAGCAGGGTGAGAATGTTGCGATCCAGTGCTTCCGGCACGGCATAGCCGCCGTCTTCATCGGTGCCCACCTGTAATGCCTTGCGCTCCAGATCGCGCAGACCATCTTCACGGCCTTTACGCAGGAAGCCCACAAACGCTTCTTTATGCTCGGTGGCCAGTTTATTTTGCGCACCACCTGCCGGACGTTTCAGCTCAAGCAGCTCTTTTTCAAGATCGCTTTTGAGGTTTTCCAGCTCGCTGAGTTTCCCGTTCAGGGTTTCCACCTGCCCGGCAAGTTTGCCTTTTTCCTGCTCAATCGCATCCACGCGCTTGTCGTTCTTTGCTTTGAAGTCGTCAAACTTCTGCTGCAGCTCCTGCGCGACCTGTTCCACATCTTTAATATCAACCGCCATCGTATTTCTCCTGATTAGAAGTTCAGATTTTTCAGTGCATTCAGTGCAGAGCCCACATCCTCAGCGTCGCGCAGGGACAGTGCGCCATAGCCCCCGGCCATGAATGCTTTGGCCTGGGTACGGGAGAGTCCGACATCACGCAGGACTCTTTCGATTTTTTTCTGTTCGGGGATTTCACCGCGGGCCAGCGCGTTCTTGACGTCGCTGATCCGCGCCTCGTCGTTAGACGGGAACGTCACCAGACTGACTTCCCAGAGGTCGATTTCTTTCAGCAGAAAGGCTTCTTTACTCCGGTCGTATTCCCAGTCTTTCAGGACGTACCCAATAGAAAGGCCGGTTAACGAACCGGCCTTCATGTGTGCATGTGCGCGTTTTGCGAGGGGATCATCATCAATGAGCAACCGTCCCCTGACGTAAAGCCCGACATCGTCTTCCTTCATTTCGGTATAAACACCGATGGGTTCATCCATGCGGTGCTGCCAGAGCAGCGCAGGTAACGCTTTTCTGTCACTCCACGCCCGCAGGGAAGCAGCAAATGCCCCGGACATCACCACATCATCGTGGCTGTCCTTTACACCAAAGACGGAGCCATACCCTTCAAACTCACCGGAGTCACTGACAGATTTCAGACTCAGCGGTACATCAAGACGTTGTTTCGTCTGCATTGGCGTTATCCTTCTGCTTACCGGCTTTACTGCCATCGGAGGGTTTCGTGGTCATGTTCATCGGTGTGAGATAGACATCACCACCGGGACGCGGATTCATATCTTCCAGGTCGCGGCAGTCATTGGGAGAGTAAATTCCCCAGTTGATCCCGGTGGCGTAGGCTTCAAAACGGGACTTCATATCCCCGCGCAGTAACGCCCCGGCGTTAAATTTGGCGTAATAAATGCCCTGCTTACTTTTTCGTACCAGTCCGGTGTTGATCCGCTGCTCAATGCGGGTCAGATACGGCACCAGTGAATAGTTGATAAATCCCAGCCCCAGCTCTTCGATATTGTTGAAGGTGGCGCGATCGGTGTTCTGCACCATATGCAATGGCACCCGGAACAGACGACAGATTTCTTCAAGCTGAAACTTGCGGGTTTCCAGGAACTGGCTGTCCTCGGCGTTCAATGCCATCGACTTCCAGTCCAGCCCCATCTCAAGGATCATCGGGCGGTGAGCATTGCCAAGCCCGGTGTGACGCTCCTCAAAATCTTTCTTCAGGCGCTCATAAGCCTGATCCGACAGCGTCTGTTCTGTACGCAACACACCGGACGTCACCGCGCCATTGCTGAACAGTCTGGCACCGTGTTCTTCAGTCGCTGCTGCCAGCGATATTGCCTCGCGGGCATAGGCGATGGGATTCAGTCCCACCAGACCGTCCAGCGTCAGCGTGCGCACATGCCAGATATCCTCCTGGGTCAGCACATCCGTTGAGCCGTCCGGGAATGTGACCTGATAGACCGGCTCCCAGCTACTGTTAAGCTTCGGTACCACACAGCCGGGATCGACGGGCAGCAGTTCAGCCACTTCGCCAAATGCTTTCACTTTGTAGGCGTAAAAGTTGCCCCGCAGGCACAGACAGGTGACCACCAGCTCCCAGAACTCCTGCGGCGTCATATAGCCATTAGGATGCGAGGAGATCAGCTTATGCAGACGTTCGCCAGTGGCTCTCTGCTTCAGACCGCCATTCAGGTGATACAGGTTGCAGGGCAACATCCCGACCGACTCCGCCAGCACCCTGACGCAGGAAAAAACCGCCGTCAGTCGCATGGCCCGCTGACTGCTGATCTGCTTTCCGGTATAGGTGTCGTAGGACAACCCGATAGCATCCGCCAGCTCTGCTGGCGTGGTCACCGGTGCGTCACTTTTTCGTTGAAATAATCCCGAAAAGAACACTATTTACCTCCGCCGACAGACTGCTGTGTACGGTCGAGATATCGCGCCACCAGCCACGACCAGAACAGGCACAACGCCCCGGCAACAACAAAACCCACCGGGGGATAAATCAGCCAGGCACCATACGCCAGCAAAAGCGCCCCCAGCACGCCTACCAGAGGCGCGAGAATCAGCATGATCATAATTACCTCAGTTAAAGCGAGCGGATCCCGTAGGACTCAATGTGGTCAGACAGCGTGTCTTCTTTCTCGTACAGCATGGCTCTGCCAACCGCCATAATCAGCGCAACTGCACCATCGATTTTGTTTTCCGCCTGCTCTTTGACGGGCTTCACCACATCATCGTTACCCGGAATGGTTTTTCCGACCACGTTGCCGATACACCAGGTCATGATGGGATTGCCATCATGATGAAAGCGCCCCGATTCAATTGCCGCTTCCAGCTCTTTCATCGGGTCGGACATGTTGGTGTAGTTCTGAATGATGGTGACGGGGTTCAGGTCTTCATCAGCAAGGTCATGTGACAGCCCGGTCGCCCCGAAGGGGTCGATGGGTGACTCGCTGACCGGGCTGATTTTGTTCGCCGCTTTGGCCTCTTCGAGGATGTAGCGATAATCCACCTCTGCACCATCGGTAACGGTCAGAACGCCCATTTCCACCCATTTCTGAAAGCGTTCGGCTGTCCGGCGATCTTCATTTTTCTCGACGCTATACACCGTGTCATACGGTACCCAGAAACGCGGGGCCACACTGTAGTAATGCGTTTTACCGTCAATCTCGCGGGTATAAAGTCGCGCCATGCTGTTCATATCCAGCTTACGCGCCAGGTCAAAGGCCAGAATGCACGGCTGCCCCTCGAATTGCTCAAGAGTCAGTGATTTATCCTCGCAGCTCTGCCAGCTCACCAGGTTGAAATACGCCGAACGCGCCGACACCCAGATATTGAGGTGTTTTGTTTTAAAGACGTTTGCCAGACGGGCGTTATTTTTCGCACGCTGTTGCTGACTTAACAAAAACTCACGGTAAACCGACACCCCGATATTCGGGTTGGCTTTTTCCAGCACCTGTGGGTCGGTCCAGTCGTCACCTTCGTCAACGGTATAGATGATCCCGAACAGTTCATCGTTGGGTACCGAACCGTTGAGCATCTCGATAACTTCCCGCCGTTTGTCGTAGCACGGCCCCTCAATGTTGTACCCGGCGGTAGTGATAGCCCACATCAGTGGCTGACGTCGCGCCCCCATCCCGGTAATCATCGTGGTGTAAAGCGCATCTGTGGCGTGCTCGTGATATTCATCCACCACCGCACAGTGGGGTGATGAACCATCACCGGGGTTACCGATCAGCGGTTCAAACCGCGCCCCATCCTCCGGACGGTTCATGTTTGAGGCGTTAACCTCAATCCCGAACGCTTCCGTCAGCATTGGTGTGCGTTTACACATCAGTCGCGCCGGGCGAAAAACTTCCCACGCCTGTTTCTCTGTCGTGGCACCGGAATACACTTCCGCGCCAAACTCGTTATCACAGGCAAAACAATACAGGGCAACACCGGCAGAGATTGCCGATTTGCCGTTTTTACGGGGAATTTCGGTATACACCTCCCGGAAGCGGCGCAACCGGGTGCCTTTATTGACCCAGCCAAACGCACAGCAGATCACAAATAGCTGCCACGGCTCCAGCGTGATGGGCATCCGTTTAAATGCCCACTCACCCTTGGTGTGCGGCAACAGCTGAATAAATTTGGCGGCCCGTTCAGCCAGGTCCTTGTCGAAGCGGTAACGAAACGACTTACTTTTTTCCGCCATCAGGTCATCAAGATGGCGCTGGCAGGCCTGAATCACAAACTGGCAGGCAACAATCTTTCCGCGCACGACATCCCGGGCATACTGATTTGCAGCATTTACGTTGGGGTAAGATTTCCGGCTCATGATTCGATAATTTTCAGAAACGGGTTAGTGGCTTTCTTCTGCCCCGCCAGGCCAATCAGACGCTGGCGGCTGCTGGGGTCGAGTCCGAGCATTGCCCCCGTACTGCTCATCTCGGACTCCTGTTCTTTTTTGGCGGTCAGCTCCGGATTTTTGACCATGCCGCCCATTGCACCGGTGATGGTGTTGCCCTGTCTGGCAATATTTTTCACAGCACGTCGCCAGAACTCATAGGCTACGCACCACCGCTCAAGCACCGCAAGGTCAGTCACGCACAGCAGGCCCTGACCGCAGAGTTCTTTGGTTGTCAGTTGCCACATGATCGTGGCGAGAGGGAGCTCTTCTTCAGCGAACCACTCCGGTGGCTCAACACCTTTGATGGGCGTAAAAACGGGTTCATCTTTGTTCAGGGCTCGCTTGCCGGGGTTTCCGGCCAGCGCCTTGCGCGCCGTTGGCTTGGGGCGACGCCCGGAACGCCCCGCCGTTCCAGCCATATGCGGCACTCCTGGTTAAATTTCATTTTTCGCGGGTATAAAAAAACGATGGGGCGGGCAGTCCGGAAGACGTCAGGTCACAGGGATTTGACCCGCCCCTCCCCTCAGACAGTTGAGAATTATTATCAATTAAGCCGTTCACGGGCCGTCTTCGCCTTATGACACGGCCAGCACAGGCTCTGCAGATTACTGTCTGAATCTGTGCCGCCATGCGCTTTAGGGATGATGTGGTCAACGGTTTTCGCCTCGCGCACCACACCAGCACGCAGGCACAACTGGCACAGGCCTTTGTCACGCTTCAGCACACGCGCGCGGATACCGTCCCACTTCGAACCATAACCGCGCTGATGACGGGATTGTCCTGGCTTGTATTGCTTCCAGCCTTCGCTTTTGTGGCTTTCGCAATAGCCGGAAGGAGCAGTGGTGGTATGGCGGCAGCCGCGAACACGGCAGGCTCTGGGGATTAAGGCAGGCATGATAAATCGACTCGTTTAACTCTTCTGTGTCTACAACGCAAATCACAAACTCCGCATTCTTCCCTCCATTAAAACTGAATATTGAAGAGGGATTATGAAAAAAGATCATTTAATCAATCTGATAATCAATATCTTACTTAAGATGATAATAAAGCTTTGCGCAAATTGGATATTGGAACACTTCCACATATGGTTGAACCATCTGCTGTCTTACATGAGCTGACACTGTTCATCCGCACACGAGTGGTGTGGTAGGCATATTGATTCGAGCGTTTATGAATGCAGCCCGGGTATTGTGAGCTGCAGCTGGGTAGCCAGGCTACTAATTTCGGCCATCAGAACTGGCTTGGTGTAACGCCATGCAGCCAGGCCCTGCCCGCAGAAGCTCGCCATATCTTTCTTCTGATCAAACTCGTGACACTTCATATTGAGCTGTGCACTTAAGCTGCTGCGATGCTGAAGCTCTCCGGTGAAGTAGTCATCGAGGACTTTATAGGCTGCATATTTAAACCCAGGGTTTAGCCATGCCGCGTAATCATAAGCAACAAACTTTCCTCCATATGTTCCACCGTGTACACCGCGCTCCGTAAAAACCACAGATTCGTGGTTTTTCTCCAGCTCGGCTAAGAACTCTTTGGTCTGCTTGTTTCGCAGGTAGTGGTACGGAGATTCAGATTCACTTTTACCACTGGCTTTCCACATGTCAGTGAGGCAGATCATTCCTGATTCATCAACACGGATCGAATATTAAAAAGCGTGATTGCTTTCATAGCGTTTTTACCTTTTAGAAAATTGAGCCTGTCCCACAGAAAAGCCGCCCCGAGATGGTCGCCACCATATACGGCAGTTCTCAGGCTCAACTTTCTGAAAGGCTCGGGTGATAATATGCGCGTGGGAGGCGCGGTGAATTTCAGATGTCAAAAAGCCAGCGATTAATCTGGCTCTGTTAATTCAAACACTGCGTTCTGATGTACTCCTGCAAGTAGTTAACCTGCGCGGTTATCCTGTCGATTCCACTTCGGAGACGGTAATAATTGAGTTCAGCATCTGCTGTAAGTCTTGGGCTTTCTCCATCGCCCATGCCGCTGGCTCCGGTCGTTGACTTTGCACAGGTGGCGGCGACTTGCAGGCGCTTACGACCAGCAGAAACATCAGCACGGAGACTTTCGATAGTCGCGTTAGCATCAGCAAGCTCCTTTGTGTATCTGGCGTCGAGTTCTGCTACATCACGTTGACGCTTCTGCATGTCAGCGATGATGTACGTGGCTTTATCGCGCTGGTCTTTGTAGGCGATGGCGTTATCACGGTAATGATTAACAGCCCATGACAGGCAGACGATGATGCAGATAACCAGAACAGAGATAATCGCGGTTACCCTGCTCATTGTTGCCCCCACAAACAGACCTC